>JACKJA010000001.1 GCA_020638175.1 Rhodospirillales bacterium | reverse complement strand
AAATGAGGCCTTTTGTAAGAGAGGAACAGAACTGTGACCAGGGGTGGTTTTTGATTGCTCAACTCATTCATATAACATTGAATAACCTGTGCATGATCGATTCGTATATTGAGTGCCTCTTACGGTACTTGGTGTTAAACAACCAGATATCCTGTTGCTTTATGGTCTCAAACTCCTTATGACCCGAACTGGCACTCATGACCGTATTGATCGATACGTTTTTTAATACATAGTTTCTTTGCTTTTGGGAATAAAAAAGATAGTCATCGCCACACCAGATTTTCAGGTCATCCGGGATTGCTGTATAATTATCTCTCTTTAAAAACATTAAGGTGCCGAATCCGTAATTCCGCAAATATGACCTGCTTAACCTGGGTGTGCCGGGATGAATGTTATTGATACAGGAATCATGCATTCCAATAATTCCAATATTTTGCTCCAGCGATCTCACGATGAATTGAAGCAGGGTAGTGTCAAAGGAAATGTCGTCGTTGCAAAGCGCAATGAAACTGTAAGTAGAAAGGCTTACGCCCAGATTCCAGGAGGCGTTTACATATAGGTTCCTGTCGGAGTTATAGACAACCGTTTTCTCGGATAATTTATCAATTGGTAACGGCCTTTGTGAGTTATTGATGATAATTATCTCCCTTGCCAACGGCTCGTTCTCAAGGGACCTGACCAATTCAAAAATCTTGTCTGACCGTAATAACGTGGGGATGATGAAACTGATCAAAGTATTACCTCTTTTTGGCAACGACTGCAAATTGAAGAAATTGGCAATCCCAAAAACGATTCAGGAAAATGAAGTTGAATATACGCCATTTTTTGCCCCTGAAGGCATTGATCCCTTCAATATTGATAATATCGTATCCTGTATCTTCAAACAGTTTAATCATTTCTTTCCGTGTAAAAAAACGGAGATGCGTACTGTCAAGGATGCCAGACTCGGTGTATGTGAAACTTCCCTTGATCAACAAACCCCACAGTACTTCCCAAAACCTGAGATTGGGTATTGAGGCAACAACAACGCCCTGGTTTGTCAGATTTGACCGGGATGCTTTCAAGATTTTCCATGGGTCTTCCATATGTTCCAGCACGTCATTAAACACAATGCAATCAAACTGTTTTCCCTCTATCTGTTCAACTTCACCGGTATATACATTATTGATCACCTTGTCCAATATGCCATTGGCCTCCGATGCAAATTGACTGTTCGGTTCGATTCCCCATACTTCACAATTGTACCTTTGTTTGACAGAAAATGCAAATCTTCCTGCGCCACAACCGACGTCCAGTAAAGTTTTAATACCGGAGGGAATAAAGCCCAACATTTCAGGCCTTGTATTTTTAAAGTAGGAATCTTTTTTCGCGTCAGACATTAATAAAATATACAGAAGTAAAAACTACTTTATAAGGCCGGCTTTAACATGGCTTTGAAGATCATGTGTCCATTTTCCTTTATCTGCTTGTAGAAAAAGTTGCTCACGATATTTGTATAGAAATAAGTGATCAAAGTAGCAATTGTTGCGCCCAGGGCACCCATCTGCGGAATCAATAATAAGTTTAAGAGGATATTCATGATTCCGCCGGTAATCGTTATTTTCAGATGCAGCGTGTAATAACCTTTTGAGAACATATATGCATTTCTGGGCATTCCGAAATTGACCAGTGCTGCTCCCCAGATCAGGATGCTCAATATCAGACCGGAATCTTTATAAGCAGCCCCAAAAAGCAGGCTGATAATATATCCGGAGAAAAGCGCTACAGGTATGCAAATTGCATAGGAAAGTATTCCCATATAGTTATAGAATTTTTGCAACTTCTGCAGAAATAACTCATGGTTACTTTTTTCCAGTCTTATAAGGTCGGGGAATATAGAATTGTACACTACTACAGGTAAAAAATACCAGATTTGTACCATTGTAACTGCGATGGAATATATTCCGGCTTCATAGTTCGAGTGCAAATCACCCACCATCACCAAATCAATACGCATGTACACATCTGAAGACAAAGTAGAAATGAAAAGCGGCAGACCTTGTCGCAGATAATTTGAAAAAATATTTTTGTCGATGCCCCACTGCTTAAACCCATTGGTTGTTCTTTGATAGTAAACAGTCAATAAAAGGCATAGCAAAATTGCCTCAAATGAACTAATGGCCGCAAGGACCTGAAGACTACTGGAATTGGCCAATGCAAGAACCTTAAGCAGGCTGGTGACGATAAAAGCCACATTAGAAGTAACGACGATCGGTTTGTATTCCGGTTTTGCCTGGTAATATATTGAAACTGCGGAATGCAGCGGCCTGAATAAATATGAGATGCCAATCACCAGCACCAGCGTGTGCATCAGGGAATCTCCCGGCCTTAATTGAAATATAATAATTGATTGCAGGGCGAGGGTAATGATCGCACCTGCGGACATTACCGCTAAAGCGGTACCCAGAATAGCGTTTTCTTTCTCCGGATTTTTATTGATATCGGTAACGGCGATCGTTCCCATTCCAAAGGACACCAGAGCGCCGAAAAGGCTTGTAAAGGAAATCGCATAAGCAAGCACGCCGTTGTTCGATGGGCCCAGGTAACGCGCGGTCCATACGACTACGACCAGACTGATCGAATACCGCAATATTTTATCGCCCAGCAGCCATGATACGTTCCGGATCAGTTGTTTGTTGGTGGTGATCCGGCCGACCAGCCCTTTAACCTTTGCCAGAAACATCAATCGTTAAATTGATCCCGTATCATCTTCCGGCCAATCACAAATAAACTGCCGAGAACGAGGCCCAGTCCGAGACCCAGGCCAAGCGCTTTCTTTTTCCCGTATGGCGTACCGGTCAGCGGGGGAATGGGCAAGTCGATCGGCTGTACATAAGGCACCTTGTTGCGAAGGGCAAAGTCGGCAAGTTCCAGGTTTTTGAGCGATTCGCCGTACATCAGGGCGTACATGTTCTTGTCCCGAGCCAGCCGCTCATTCGGCAACTGATCGGTCGGGCGCGTGAGCAGGTTATTCTGTTCCCTGAACTGTGCCGCACGGAATTCCGTGCCGGTCAGCAGGCGACGCAGCGAATCCGCTTTTGCACGTATGATCTCATAGGTCTCCAGTTGTTTTTCGGTAGAGGCATTGATATAAAAATCACTCAACTGGTCGAAGATGGCGCGCAGCAAGGCAATCGTCAGCGCTTCGGAGCGGGTGCTCAGGGAAAGGGTCATAATCCCGGAATCCGGATTGTTGCGCGCGCTGAACAGCGGGCGGTGTTCTTCACCTCCCAGCAACATCCCGTATAGCGATTTTAAAGCGGACAGTTCCAGGCGACTGAATTGCTCGATGCTGTCGCGGGTAAAGAAAAAATCATTTAGTCCGGACTGACCGGGATTTTTCGGTTTTTTGTTCCATTCTTCCTCATGCAGACGCTGGATGCGGATAAAATGATTGGCCAGGTAGTCCGTTTTTCCGTCGAGTTCCACCCGCTGAAACAGGGCCTGCCGGATGATGCGCATGGAGCGGGCCAGTTCGAGGATGCGGTCGTTGTTGCTGTTGCCGGCGGACAAGCCGATGCCACCGAGCAGATTGCCAAGCAGCCCCCCGCGGCTGCCGCTTTCGTCGTCCACCATAAAGGTGAGTTTTGTCTGGTAGATGATGGGGGTCGTGTACCACACGTATGCCTGCCAGACCAGAAATGGCAGGCAGAACAGCGCCAGCAGTCGCCAGGAGCGCCGCAACTCGGCAGCGTACTCCTTCAGCCTTGCGATGATGTCGCGCAGACTGAGTTCCTCTTCTTCCTGCTGTGGCTGACCACTGATATCGGGTAAGTGCTCTTTCATAGTTAATTCTTCAGGGCAGCGTATGCTACCAGCACGGTTGCCAGTGTGCCGACTGTGGCCAGAATTTGTGTCAGTGCCTTGTCCCAGTCCACCGATTTCTTTTCACCCTGGGCTTTTTGCGCTTTTGGAGGCCTGGCGGCTACCGAGATAACAGAACCTTTTGTCACTTTGGGATATATCTTGAACAGACCCAGGTTGACGGTGCGGTTGATCTTGCCGTTGGGTTGTTCCACGGTCACGTGGCTGCGCCGGGCTTTTTCTCCGAAGCCGGCGGCGTATTTTTTGACGAACCAGCCCGCGCGTTTACCGGGGGTATAGGCCACATTGATCAGGCCGTTTGCGATCAGCGGCGCCACCAGCACTTCGCCGGCGCGCGTGTTCGCCGTATTGATCACCACCAGGTCCTCGCGCTTGGGCACCGTGATCACGTCGCCTTCTTTCAGAATATGGTTGTGCGAAGAGCGGTAGTTGCGCATCGCATCGTCCAGATCGGTAACGACATATCCCCTTTGCTCCTTGCTGCGATACAGGCGCGCGCCTTCAGCAAAGGCTTCTTCGCTCAGGCCTCCGGCGCGGCGAACGAGGTCGGCCAGCGTTTCGTTGTCGCTGACGAGGGCATAACGGCCGGGATAACGCACTTCCCCCTGCAGGTCCACGAAGCGCTGGAATTCGAATTCCGGCACGCTGCGCACCACGATCTCGTCGTAGGGCAGCACGTTGAATCCGCCCGCCGTGACGTAATCGTTGTCCACCTGCGTGGTGGCTACGATCGCGCGGGTCGGCTCGTTTTCCCTGATCTGGATGCGGAAAATGTCCACCCGGTTGCGGGCCGCTTCGAGTTTGAGTCCGCCGGCGAGCAGCAAGGCATCGCGCAGGGTCATGTTCTGGCCGTATACAAATTCGCCGGGGCGCCGCACGGCGCCGCTGACCCTGATGGTGGCGGTATCGGCGTAAGTGGATCGCGAGAGGGCTTCGAGCCGGTCGAACGGGTGCAGCACGATGTTGCTGGCCGAGTTCGGGTCGTCGAATGCCGCTGCGAGGTCCACTTCGATGTATTCGAGTTCCTTGATATTGCCCGGTTCGTTGCGCGTGATCAGACCGATGCCGCTGGCATCGGGGCGCAGGCCGCCGGCGAGTAAAATGGCGCGCTGCAGAGTGAGCGAGGAGTCGTGGGTATAGGGATAGTTGCTGACGGCGTCGCGCACGGCGCCCGTCACGCTGATGCTGCTGATGTCCGTATAACGCCCCTTGGCATATACCGTGAGGCGGTCTTTGGGTTGCAACGCCAGGTCTTCCGCCGATCCGGGTGCGGAAAGAATGGCGATGACGTTAATCTGGATCAGGCGGGTGGTGTTGTCGGTATTGGTGCGGAGCAGGAATGCGGCGTCGGTACGCGCTTCCGGGCGCAGGTTTCCTTTTTTCAGCAGGTCGCTGACGCGCGGCGTTTCGCTGAGGGAGTAGGCTCCCGGCAATTCGACCGCGCCATCGATGGAAGCCGTGTTTTCGATGGCGGAGGGAATGCTGCGCACGATGACCTGGTCGCCGTTTTGCAGGGTAAAATCCTGTCCTTTTGCCTGCAGGTCCCGGAGGTTGACGTCGATGAGCACCTGGCGGTCGTCGGTATAGCGCCGCACCTGCAGCACTTCGCGGTAGGCGTTGGCGCTGAAGCCCCCGGAAAACCCGATCAGCCGCAGCAGTTGCTCGTTGCCCGTCAGTTCGTAGCGGAAAGGCCGCCGCACGGCGCCACGTATATCGATGATGCGCTCGGCGACGGGTACGTGGATAATGTCGTTGTCTTCCAGGAAAAAATCGTACTGCACGGCGGGGTTGTTCATGAACTCGTACACGTCGAGGCGGCGGCTGTTCTTCCCGCGGATGACGCTGATGTTGCGCACGGAGCCGAGATCGCCAGGGCCGCCGGCGGCCATGAGCGCGTTGAACGCCGTATTGATCGCGGACAATGAAAAACTGCCGTAATTGATCGTTTCTCCGAAAATGTGCACCGTGATGCTGCGCGCCGTGCTGAGGCTGACGGCGAATTGTTCGGGTGCGAAGCGATAGAACTGCCCGAAGCGGCTGCGCAGCAGTTCCCTGGCCTGGGACAGCGGCAGGCCCTTCAGAAATATCTTGGGCATCTGGCTCGGCTGTATGTAGCCGTCCTTTCCGATCTCGAAGCGGCTGTCGAACTGCGAAGGCCCGAAAATGCTGATGGTGATCACGTCGCCGCTGCTGAGGATGTAACTGTCGGGCGGTTTGATATCATTGGTGGTGCGGAACACCGCGAGCGAGCGGTCGCGGAACAGGTGTTGTCCGTACACCTGAGCGGGCGGCAGGCTGTCGGCCTGCGCCACTTCTTCCGATAGTGCTTCCTCGATGCTGGCGCCCTGCTTCACGCGTTGCTGTATTTGTTCGGCCTGTTCGCGTGTGAGGCTGCTGTTCTCCTCTGCAGGAGCGGCTTTTTTCGCTTTGTCGGCTTCCATCTCGGCGATCACCTGCTCGATGGCGCCTTGCAGTTGCGGCAGTTGTTCGGGGGTGATGCTGTCCATATCGATCCCGCGCTGCAGCAGGCGTGCCCGCAGTTCGGCTTCATCGAGTCCGCGGCGCTGGATCTCCGCCCGCGCCTGTTGCTGAAGCGTTTCCGCAGGCGTCTGAGCGACCGCGGCGGGTGCGCAAACGCCGAGCAACAGGAACAGCAACGCAGGCAATACGGCGATCCGTTCAATGGAAAGGTTCCTGGTTCGATTCATGGTATGTTGTTGATAGAGCGGTGGTTGGGCGGTGTTTTTGGTGGTTTTGGGGCATTGCGCTTTGTGAATTTATTTCCTTGCCTCCAAAAACGGCAACGCCGTTTTACCTCCCCCTTTGAAGGGGGCCAGGGGATGAACACGCGGAGCGAAATGCTTCAAAACCGGCAGTTTGTGCTCAGTAGCGTCGGCTGAAAGATGTGATGTTCGTATGTGCAAAATCCCGGCGCGGGTGTTCATCTTCACTGCCTTCGAAGGGGGAAGGAAATGTTGCTGCGCAACATTTTGTACTGCAATACTTTAAGTCAATTTATTGCGGCAGTTATTCAGGTTTTTTGCCGATGTTAGTGTCTCGGCAAACGGCTTTTACAAATTCAAGATGGCGCAACATGCTTTAGCGCTGCGCAGCAGCGCAACCTCCCCCTTTGAAGGGGGCCAGGGGGATGAACACGCGGAGCGAAATGATTCAAAATCAGCAATTTATGCTCAGTAGCGTCGGCTGAAAGGTGTGATGTTCGTGCGTGCAAAATCCCGGCGCGGGTGTTCATCCCCCTGCCCCCCTTCGAAGGGGGAAGGAAATGTTGCTGCGCAACATTTTGTAATTGTCTGATAAACAATGTCTTCAATATTGCCAGTCGCCCAAACGGATCATTGGAATGGCAATTGTCTACTGAAAAAACGCCTTCACGGCTCCTGTGATGTGCCCGAGCAGGTCGTCGGTCATTTCGGTGTGGATCGGAAGGGAGAATACCGTTTTGCACAGTTGTTCCGTGACAGGCAGTTTGCTGCCGTCGTGCCAGCCCTGGAAGGCCTTTTGATCATACAGCGGCACCGGGTAGTAGATCATGGACGGGATGTCGCGTTCCGCCAGGAAGGCGCGGAGCGCATCGCGGTCGCCGTCGAGCAATTGCAGGGTGTACTGGTGGAACACATGGGTGGAGTAGTGGGCGCGTTCCGGCGTTTTCAGGGCCGGAATATCGTCGAAAGCGCGGTCGTAGAAGTCGGCGGCGCGGCGGCGCGCGTCGCAAAAGGCGTCGAGGTGCCTGAGTTTTACATTCAACACGGCGGCCTGGATGGCGTCGAGGCGGGAGTTCACGCCGATCAGATCGTGGTAGTATTGTTTCGACTGGCCGTGGTTGGCGATCATGCGGGCCTGGGCAGCCAGTTCGTCGTCGTTGGTCATCAGCGCGCCGCCGTCGCCGTAGCATCCCAGGTTTTTGGAGGGAAAAAACGAAGTGCAGCCGAAATGCCCCGTCGTGCCGGTTTTTCTGCGCACACCGTCGCGGCCGGTATAGTCGCCGCCGATCGCCTGCGCGTTGTCCTCAATCACAAAAAGGTTGTATTGTTTCGCCACGGCCATGATCGGCGACATATCGGCGCTTTGGCCGAACAGGTGGACGGGTACAATGGCCTTTGTGCGCGGAGTAATGGCGGCTTCGATATGGTCGGCGCGTATGTTGAAGGTGTCCGGGTCGACGTCGGTCATCACGGGTTTGAGGCCCAGCAGGCCGATCACCTCTGCCGTAGCGACGTACGTGAAGGCCGGCACGATCACTTCGTCGCCGGGCTTGAGACCCAGCGCCATCATGGCGATCTGCAGGGCGTCGGTGCCGTTGGCGCAAGGGATCACGTGTTTTACGCCGAGGTATTGTTCGAGGTTTTCACGAAAAGCGGTCACTTTGGGACCGCCGATGAAAAGCGAAGAGTCGAGGACCTCCTGTATTTCCCGGTCGATATCTTCCTTGAGACGGCGATACTGGGTTTTGAGGTCAACCATGGAGATGTGTGTCATATAGAGTCGTATGTCGTTAGCCAGATGTCGGATGGGGTTATTTTTGTTGGATTGATTTTATCCGTCCGTGAAGTTTCCCGGAAATTTCGTTTTTTTCCGGGAGCATAGCCGTCATAGTCGTTTTACCGGGTTTCGATTATCGACATTTTGCACTCAATCGTTCATTCCCGGAGGGAATTCCTGTTTATAGAAAGGTATTATCCCCAGTCTATTAACCCCGTA